>NZ_JACSQR010000029.1:0-34848 GCF_014836505.1 Psychrobacter communis | reverse complement strand
AATGAAGCAGAAAGAAAACGTCAAACCTATCTAATAGTCAATATTGGCTAGGTTTGAGTAAGATTTTTGGAACGGTTAATGAGCAGCATGAATGATGTTGAGTATTTACTTTATCTACCATGAAATGACAGAATTTTTAAGGGCATAAATATGGCTTAAAAGGGCGATTTTTCAGCTATTTTGAGATATGTGTTAATATAGAGGACTGTAAACATCCTAAGATAGCATTCTAGGCGTTCATTCACTTGAGGAGCGGTAATCCATGACCCATAACCAGCAACAAGCAGAAATTATCGACGATAGTCAGGCTCAGCTCAATAATAAGCAAGATAGCGAGCAAAATAAAAAAGTGCCCCATGTCTTAATGATATTAGATGGTTTTGGGCATCGTGAAGACGATAAGGATAATGCGATTGCTGCCGCCCATATGCCAAATTTGGATAAGATTTATCAGCAATATCCGCATGGATTGATATCGGCTTCAGGAGAAGATGTCGGTCTGCCAGATGGTCAGTTTGGTAACTCAGAGGTTGGCCATATGAATTTGGGCGCCGGCCGCGTGCTTTATCAAGACTCCACTCGTATCTCAAACGAAGTCGCCAATCGTGAGTTCTATAAAAACGAAGCACTGGTTAATGCGGTGAAAGCGGCAAATAAGCTCGGTGGTAATGTGCATATTATGGGATTGTTGTCTGATGGCGGCGTGCACTCGCATCAAGACCATATCGAGGCTATGTGTCATTCGGCATTGGTACACGGTGCTAAAAATGTCTTTGTGCATTGTTTTTTAGACGGCCGCGATACCCCGCCAAAATCTGCTGATAAGTACATCAACCGCTTACGCGATCATATTGCTAAGCTCAATGACCATTACGAAGGTGGCCGCGTGCAAATTGCCAGTATTATTGGGCGCTATTATGCAATGGATCGTGACAATCGCTGGGACCGTGTGCAAAAAGCCTATGAGCTTATCACCGAAGGTAAAGCCGACCGCTTAGCAACACGTGCCGATGGCGCCATACAAGCGGCGTATAAAGCACGCGAAACCGATGAATTTATCAATCCAACGGTGGTGATTGGTCGCGACGAAGTGCCTTATACCGTCGATGACAATGATGCACTTATCTTTATGAACTTCCGCGCTGACCGTGCCCGTGAGCTTGCGCAAGCCTTTGTGCTGCCAGATCATGAGTTTTCTGGTTTTGCCCGTCATAAGCAACCAAAGCTTGCCGCTTTTGTGATGTTGACCAAATACTCTGACGTGCTAGCGGACAATCCAAAAACCAGTATTGCCTATTATCCAGCGTCTTTGACCAACACGCTTGGCGAGTATCTACAAGATAAAGGTAAAACCCAGCTACGTATCGCTGAAACTGAAAAATATGCGCACGTGACCTTTTTTTTTAGCGGCGGCCGCGAAGATGAATATGAAGGCGAGACTCGGATTTTAGTGCCATCGCCTGATGTTGCTACTTATGATTTACAGCCAGAAATGAGCGCGCCTGAAGTGACCGATGAGCTGGTCGCTGCTATCGAATCTGGTAAATATGATGTGTTGGTGGTTAATTATGCCAACGGCGATATGGTCGGGCATACAGGTGTCTTTGAAGCTGCTGTCAAAGCGGTAGAGGCGTTGGATGTGTGCATTGGTCGTTTAGAAGAAGCGGTACGCGCTGCGGGTGGCGACATGCTGATCACCGCTGACCATGGCAACTGTGAGCAGATGCAAGACTACGAAAGCGGCCAAGTACATACGCAGCATACCACTGAGCTGGTGCCATTGATTTATATTGGTGAGAAAGCCGTAAAAGTACGTAGCGGCGGTAAGCTTAGTGATATCGCGCCTACGATTTTGGCATTAATGGATATCGAACAGCCAGATGAGATGACCGGTAAAAACTTACTGCTTTCGGCTACATAAACTAGACATTTAATAGGATCATTTAGCAGTCTATTACTACTGCTAAAGCTATGGGGTTTTGTAAAAAGGGAAAGATATTGAGTGTCTTTCCCTTTTTTTGCATTTTTTTTTCGCATCCCCGCATTTTGCTTGATACATATTGTTTAAGTTACTTGCAATACTGTCCTAGTCTTAGGTAGAAGCGCAGTGTTATTTTAGACGACATTGTTCATGAATAACTTTATAATCATAAATATCCATATAATCCAAAAGTTATAAAAATAATAACCAAATCCTTTCTTTGAGTAATTTATTATGCGTCCAATTCGCCCTTTATCCTTATTGCTGTCTAAAAGCTTGAGAAATATCATCATGCCATTGCCTGTTGATTCTAAATCTATTGCTTCTAAATTTATTGGTTCTAAAACTTTTAAAATGAAGTCTTTTAATGTCAAGTTAATCGGCTCTCAGCTATTAAAACCCGCTCTTATAAGCAGTGTAGTAGGGCTAGGTGTGGTCAATATGCCAGCACAGGCTGCTACCAATGATAATCAAAAAATCAATAATACTGGCAAAAATCCCACGGCAAGCTTGCAATTGATTGGACTTAACGACGACGATGTATCCTTAAATAATGACGAGCAAGCTAATAGCGCCGACGATTTATCAGATATCGCTGATATGCTCGAATCTGCCGATCAAGTCGATGACTCGATAGATGCTGTCGCTGATGAAAGCGCGCTAAATGACGAGTCAGACGTGATAAATACCGATATTCCCGCTGAAGTTGCGCAAGTATCGTTAAAGGCCATTTCGCCTGAAACGCTCAAAACCTTTGTGGCCGTCGTTGATTTGGTACGCCGTGAATATGTGGATACAGTCAATGACGAAGAGTTATTTAGCAACGCCATGAGCGGGATGTTGACCAAGCTTGATAGCCACGCTGAGTTTTTGGATGCAGAAGCTTATGAGAATCTGCGCGCTTTTACTGAAGGCGACGTCGGCGATATCGGTATCAAGGTGCAGTATCAGCCTAAAGTAGGCTATTGGGTGATTACTGAGGTGGTTGATGGCTCGCCTGCTGATAAAAAAGGCATTGCCGTTGGTGATTATTTGCACCAAGTAGACGAGTTTAAACTTGGCGAAGACGAAGAAAGTAATGACATTGAGCAATTGCTAACGGGCATTGCAGGTACCCAAGTAGATGTGGTGACATCAAAAGCAGGCCGGCGTAAACATACCACGACTTTACAGCGTAATCACAACCATCCACAAGTTATTGAAACGCGCCTGGTAGATGGAATGGCTATTGTTAGATTACCCGCCTTTCAAAACAATAGCCGTGAAAAGCTGTTACAAGGGTTAATTGATTTGGACGCGCCTGTTAAGGGCGTTTTATTAGACATGCGTGACAACCCAGGCGGTGTATTGGCGTCAGCGGTAAGCGTTGCCAGCTTATTTATGACCAATACCGATGTGGTACAAGTCAAAGGTCGTCAAAGCGACTCACGCACACTATCGACGCAAGGTGCAGCGTTATTAGATACTATGCCAGTTGTGGTGTTGCAAAATCGTTATTCTGCTTCAGCGGCTGAGGTCTTAGCCAGTAGTTTGCAAGCGCAAAAACGCGCGACTATTTTAGGCGAGGTCAGCTATGGTAAAGGTTCGGTGCAGTCCGTGATACCGCTGAATGACGAGCAAGCGGTGAAGCTGACGGTTGCTCATTACATGACCGCTTCGGGTAAGAAAATAGATGGGGTTGGGGTAGCGCCTGATGTGACTTTAACAGGAAATGAAAGTACGTGGGAGCAACAGGCGCTTGATTTACTCAGGCAAAAAGCCCTGCCGTCGGGTGTTCGCTTTGTACGAAAATCTCAAGCAGCAAACGTTCCTAATCAAGATGACACTAATACTAAAGTTGTTAAAAATAAAGTGACTCAAAACAATACAATCATCGAGCACGTGACTGAAAAGCCGACTGTTAAAGCCAAGCCCTAATTTCGTTAGCATTTAAACTGAGACTTTTCGAACTGATTTAATTATCGTCTTATGGTTAGCGCTTATATATTATTCAGACTGGTTTTCAGCAATTCCAAGCTTTGACATACGATAGCGTAACGAGCGGAAAGTGGTGCCCAACAATTCAGCAGCTTGGGTCTTATTCCAGTTTGTCTGTTTAAGGGCGGTAATAATCAGCTGCCTTTCCTGCTCTTGCAAATAATGCTCTAAGCCTTGGGCAGGTAATTGACCAGCGACAACTTCTTCTTTTATTGATTTATCTAATTTCTCTTGCTCATTAGCTTCATTGCTTAATGGTTCTGACATAGCGCTAGGTGCTGTTTTATCAAGTTGTGCTGTAGGACTGGCTGCAGCGTGCGCATTCATTGAAGGATAGTGCTGCGTAATGGTGCGATAAGGAGATATAGTAGCTTTTGCTTGTTGCGGGCTGTCTTTTTCTACGGCTTCTACGTTATTTTTTACCACATTATCTTTTATAGATTGCGCTCCCAAGCTTTCACTTTTATCTAAAATAGCATTGCTCGAAAGGGTCGCTTTGTCAGCGTTGTTATTTTGCTCTACTTCTGCAATAGCTTCTTGCGCGTTCTCTAATTGTTGATTGTCAAAATTAGCTAAGCCTAAATGACTCGCATCAATAGTGGATGTCTCCGCTAAGGTTATCGCGCGTTCAAGGATATTACGTAATTCGCGTACGTTACCCGCAAAGTCGTGATGTTGTAGGCGCGCGCAAGCAGCATCGGTCAGCGTTGGCGGCGACTCCAATTGCCATTCGTCGGCAATTAAGGTCAAAAAGTGCTTGGCCAATACCGGTATATCATCACGTCTTGCGTTAAGCGTCGGTAGTTTAAGCTCAATGACATTGATGCGGTAATATAAATCTTGGCGAAAACTACCTGCATGTACCAGCTGATTTAAATCTTTATGCGTCGCTGATAGGATACGAATATCAACTGGCACTTCTTTGGTATCGCCGATTGCACGCACAGTTTTTTCTTGAATGGCGCGCAGTAATTTGACCTGCATCGCTAGTGGCAGATCGGCGACCTCATCTAAAAATAGCGTGCCGCCATTAGCCTGTTGAAACAGTCCTTGCTTATCGACGACAGCGCCAGTAAAGCTGCCTTTTTTATGACCAAAAAATTCTGACTCCATCAGTTCTGATGGAATCGCGCCGCAGTTGACTGGTACAAAGCTGCCATCACGGCGCGGACTTAAGTCATGGATTAAGCGCGCAACCACTTCTTTACCAGTGCCCGATGCCCCCGATAAAAAAAACTGGCGCTTGTGAGCGTGCTAATTTTAAAATGGTACTTTTTAGCGGGTGCATGACAGCTGAGTCGCCAATGAGACGGCTATCGAGCATTTGCTGCTCAGGTGAGCGCTCAGGCGTTGACTTTGCGGCGTTATCTTGATGAATAACCTTGAGTGCATTTTCGACCAATTGTCGCAGGCGCGGCAGCTCAAGCGGCTTATTAACAAAATCAAAAGCGCCCAGCTTTAACGCTTCAATCGCCAAATCCATGCTGCCATGCGCGGTAATCACGGCAATGGGCGTACTTGAACTGCTGCTAATATGCTTAACCAACTCTAAGCCTGACCCATCAGGGAGTTTTAAATCGGTTAGACAAAAGTCATAGTCGTTTGCTTGCCAATAGGTTTTGGCTTGCGATAAGGTATAAGCCACATCGCTTTTGATGCCCATCTTGGTTAAGGTAATTTGCATCAAGCGGCATAAATCTACTTCATCATCAACGACTAGCGCGGTTGTGGTCATACATCATCTCATTGTCTTAAAATATTGCAAGGCATTAAAAATAGGTTTTATCTAAGTTTTCAACTGCTTCATTATCAATGGCCGCGTTGTCAATAGCAGGCGCAATCAAAAGAAAACAAGTCTTTTTGTGCTCTGGAATATAAAGTAGGCGCGCATGGTTGGCTTCACAAAATGCTTGCGATAAATACAAGCCTAAACCCGTACCCGCCTTATCAGTGGTAAAAAATGGATTGAACAGGTGGGTTAAGTCTGCCGTGCTTACACCTGTGCCATCGTCCAATACATCAATTATAACATCGTTGTCGGCACAATAAATCTCGATTTCCACAACGGCATGAGGGTGAGCATAACTGCTATGACGTAAGCCATTGTTAATTAAATTGATAAAAATTTGCTCTAATTGATGCGGATCAAAGGAGATGGTCGGCTGCGCATGACTGTGTAAAAAAACATCGTGACCTTGAAAATAGTTTGTCAAAAATTCTGGCATCCAGTCGGCAAGGGCAATCATTTGCTGGTTGGCGGTCTGCTGGCGAGAGAGCTTTAAAACGTCTTCAATAATACGATTAACGCGCTTTGTTTGCGTGAATATCATTTTATAAAGCTCATGATTGCCAGCCAAGGCAACGTTTGCGCTTGTACTCTCTATGGCCTGACTTTCTTCAATATCTTCTATCAGTAGTTGACTGGCTTGCGAGATAGCGGCTAAAGGGTTTCTTATTTCATGAGCAATACTGGCGGTCAGTTGCCCGAGTGAGGCCAGTTTTAACTGTTGGGCGCTGGCTTGTTCGCGGCGTAAATCTTCTAAAATGACAAGCTTACTGTCATTTTTTAGCGGGATAATTTCAACGCGAAGCTTACCAAAGACAGAGGCATTGGCAGTAGCTGGCAACTCATAAATAAAACTGCGAGATTGTCCCGTCTCTATCGATAAGCAAGCTTCAAATAATTGTAGATGTTGCGCGCGAAGCTGCTGCTGAAAGTCGGCGAGTGGTTTGTTTGCAATATGATTTTTAATATTATTTGAAGAGTTGTTCGCATGGCTGTTTAAAGAATTGTTTAACAAGCTGTTTGGCGAGCTACTTAGCGCAGCATTTGTCTCAACATACTCTGCATCCATTGCCGTAGCATTTGGAATACTCAGTAATTGATAAGCCGAAAGGTTGGCTAAAACCACTTGTTCACAATCGATGACGATGACACCGTTGGCCATTTGGGTGATGACTTCTTGATTGATAACGTTTAAGCGTTCGACTTCTTTGGCGTGGCGGGCCGCTACTTTCTCAACTTGTACCAAGCGCTGCGAGATTGACCAACTCAAACCGCCGACTGCCAAAAAGCTGGCTGACATCAGGAGCGCATCGCCTAAATTTGCCAAATTCATGCTATTGGCAATCGCATAAAAAAACTGCTGATAGATAACGAAAATAATCGCCAGTAAAGTAATAATCAGCGCTTGCGAGCTATGAAGCAGCATAAAGCTGGCGGCAACCACCACCATATACAGCATGGTCAACTGCAAATCAGGCGCGCCAGCGGTATAGAGCAGTAAGCTTAAAATAATGACGTCTACCGCTAAACCAAACGCCAGCTGTTGCCGTGGATGCTTGGTCACCACATAAAATAAACCCAATAAAATTAAGCTTAAAAGGACATAAAAACTGAGCGCGGTTTACTGCAAAAAACTTGGTAATGATGAACCATCGCTAGCGCGCGCTGTGATATACACCATCAGCATAGAAAATAGGCTGACGACAAAGCGATAGCTGCTATAAATCAAACCCAACCTGCGCAGCTGCGGCAAAGGTAAGGTGTCATCTCGCTGAAAATAATCCGTAATAGCGGCTATAACTCTACTAATAGAATTCATAGGTTTCGACGGCGCAGACTTTAAAGATTTCATAGGCGTTAAGGGTTTCGGTATTTCTATAGGCTTTAAAAATTAATCGTCATAAAAGAAAAGACGCCTAAAATGCATGCGCATAGCGACTTACGGTTGGATAAGCCCATGGCGAATGGCCAAATGGGTCAGCTTTACATCGCTATCGACACCGACTTTTTCATAAATGCGGTAACGATAAGTATTGATGGTTTTGACACTGACAAATAACTGGTCGGCGATTTGCTGCGGGCTTTGGCAATTCACCACCATCATGGCGACCTGTTTTTCACGGTCACTTAATAAGTCAAAAGGTGAGCTGGCATTATCAGATAACAAGACATCCGCCAATTGCTCAGCAACGTCTTGGCTAAAGTAACGCCCGCCCTGATAGACTTTTTTCACCGCGCGTATCATCTCGTCAAGCGGCGTCCCTTTGGTAATATAACCATTGACACCCGCTTTAATAAGCATTGACGGATAAGGCTGCGCTGACATGCTACTCACGGCCAAAATCTTAAAGCCCATATCAAGCTGGATGAGGCGTTTGGTGGCTTCGAGGCCGCCAATATTGGGCATATTGACATCGAGCAATATCACATCCGGACGCAGCTGTTTTGCCAATTTAATCGCCATATCGCCACTATCCGCTTCACCGACGACTTCTATATCGGCACTATCTGCCAACATGCGGCTAATGCCCATTCGCACCAAATCATGATCATCTACTACTAGTACTCGAATCATAGTTATACTCTTTTCTATTGGTCAGAATAAAGGGTGCACTGTTAAACTTAAACTATCTAAATGATTTTACTGTCTTATTATAAATGTCAGCTGCTATAAATTTATTGACTAAAATATGTAAACTTAAAAATTCCCTTATATTAAGCAGCATACTTTTATAGGAACTTTGCAATTGTGCCCTTATAAGCTTAAATTTAATGCTATATTGCGCCATTGTTAATTAATATTGCTGCAATATAAATTAAATGTAGTAAAATTTGAATGTGGTCAAAAAACGACATCTAATTGATTTAGTAGATTAAACTTAAATGCAAACCATGATACACTAAAAATACAAAAACTCTATGCGAGTATCTACAAACACAACCACAAACGCTACGTACGTTGTTGGTGTTAGTTAGTATGTAACTAATTTTCTAACTAATGGCAGCGCGGCTGCAGGAGGCATAATGAAGCAACTACCATTAACCAAACAGCAATTAATCGCTGCTCTGATTTCATTGAGTTTGGGCAGTGTTGCACAAGCGGCGCTTACCATTAATGGTAGTTCTGGCTCTGAGTCTAGTGCTCGTGTGAGCTGGGGCGGTGCCGATAGCTTATCTGAAGCGCGTAAAATCATGTACAACAGCAGTAATAGCTCGGCGATTAAAAAAGTAGACAATGGCTACGGCGCCACCAATATTACTAATGCACACAGTTTTGGTAGCAGCAATAATAGCTTCAATAATACCAACAGCTATAACACCGCTTATCGTGGTGGTTTTAACAGCGGTAGTATGATTCCGATCAGTACCGATTCGCGCAGTGTTGTGGTCATCGATGCTGAAACCGGCGAATCTATCTACGAAAAAGACGCGGATATTGCCCGTCCAATGGCCAGTATCACCAAGGTCATGACCGCGATGGTGGTACTAGATGCCGGTCTGGATATGCGTGAAGAGATTATCTTAGACGCAGAAGACTTCGTCGGCCCCAAACGCGCAAGCTCTCGTCTAAAAGTAGGAGATCGTCTCAACCGTGCCGAAATGCTACTCATGGCCTTGATGAAGTCAGAAAACCCAGCCGCAAAGAGTCTGGCGCGTAACTATCCAGGTGGTTATAGTGCCTTTATACGCGCTATGAACCGTAAAGCTCAAGACTTGGGCATGACCACCGCTTACTTCGGTGACCCAACGGGTCTTGATAAGCGTAACGTCGCTTCATCAAATGATCTCGTTAAAATGGTACGTGCAGCTGGCAACTACGATGTCATTCGTCGTTTTTCGACCACCAAAAGCTATGACTTTTATGTCTCTAACTACTCAAGCGGCAACCGTACCTATAAAGCTAACAATACCAGCAGCTTAGTGCGTGATGGTAGCTACCCAATCGGTATCTCAAAAACTGGCTTTATCAATGAAGCAGGGCGCTGCGTGGTGATGGAAACCCGCGTTAATAACCGTCCAGCGATTATCGTGATTTTGGGCGCAAACAGTTCAGCGACGCGTTGGGGTGATGCGAAAAATATCTTAAACAGTTTGGCGACTCGCCGTACCGTATAAGCGTGCTATTTTAATATTGATGTACAAGGCTGTTATGTAATATAACAGCCTTTTTATTGGGTCGAATTTGAGCCCATTTGAGGAAAAATGATATGTTCCAAGCATCGGCTATGACACCCGCGCCCAAATTATACTTACTTACCAATGATGATGAATTCGCGCTGTTATATGCAAAACTAGAAGCAGCATTAGCAACAGGGCTGGTAGCATTATTGCAAATTCGCCGTAAAAAAACCTTACAATCAGCAAATGGCAAAGAAAAACTCTATGAGGAAGCGCGGCAGATAGTCAGCTTAGCTAGAGCCTATAATGTCGATGTTGTGATGAACGATGACATTGCCCTTGCCAAAAAACTTGGCATCGGGGTGCATTTAGGTCAACAAGATGGCGCTATCGATGATGCCAAACGTTATCTTACAGCCGAACAAATTATTGGGCGAACTTGTCACGGCGATGTAGCGCTGGTCAAACAGGCAAAAGAAGACGGCGCAAGCTATGCGGCGATGGGCGCAGTTTTTGCTTCAAATACCAAACCTAATGCCCATGTGATATCTCGCCAGCAGCTCATCGAAGGTTGTCAACAGGGGATTGATATCTGCGTGATAGGGGGGTTGACGGCGGAAAATATAACCGAGCTGGCGGGTTTGCCAATTACCTATGTGGCGGTCGTTGGCGATATTATGGATTTGCCTGTAGAGAAAATTGCCGCGCGTTGTCAGCAATGGCAGCAGGCGCTTAGCAGATGGCAAACGCCTGCTTGATTAGAAAGTTATTTCAAGTGAAACGTATTTAAAATAGCCATTAAAAATTATTCTGCATGTTCCATACACAACGTAGCATATGGCAGCGCTTTTAAGCGTTGCGCTTCAATTTGTTTGCCGCACACTTCACATTCGCCGTAGGTACCGTTTTCAATACGGCTTAGCGCGTTTTCGACGTAGATAAGGCTTTGACGTGCTTCATCCATCAAGCTTGCGCGCATGTCGTTTTGACGGTATGAGATGGCCTGATCTTCCCAATGTTCATTGAGGTCGTCTTGCGGGTTTTGAATATGGTCTTCGATTTTATCAATGCGAGTTTCATATTCTTCCTTTAGGTTTAGCAGGTCTTGTTTGGCAGTTTCAATATCAATACTCATAATTTTCTCCTAAGAAATTGTTTTTATTGTTAGGTTTATTATTCATTATCATCATAGGTTTTATAATAAGCTGCTTTCTTATAATGAGCGGTGCTTATCATAAACACTCTTTTATCATAAACAGCCTGATGATGAAGTACCACCACGAAATGTTACTGTTCTTAGTGCATATGATTACTATTGAAATTTGGCAGTTATATGAATTGATAATCTATAGCGCAAAATTTATCGCAGTTCTTTATAAGAGAAGACTAAAAACTGCTAGAATACACCGCTGAAATTCTTGCTTGGACAGTTCTATAACACCAAGTGCGAGAATGACCCATAATATACGTCTTAAAATGACTATTTCGTGAAAACGTTTTGCAGTTAGCAAACAGCCATATTGTAGATTAACCATAGATGATGCATAGGAGCAGGTAATGAATTTTTTGCGTATGAGTGAGCTGAGCTTAGCGGATAAGGTGGTATTGATTCGTGAAGACTTAAATGTGCCTATCAAAGATGGCAAAGTCGCAAGCGATGCGCGCCTGCAAGCCAGTTTGCCTACCATCAAAATGGCGTTAGAAAAAGGCGCGGCGGTGATTGTTTGCTCACACCTTGGTCGTCCGACAGAAGGCAGTCCTGAGGCCATCTATTCGCTTGCGCCAGTTGCTGATTATTTAAGCGATAAGCTAGCTGCGCCAGTCAGCTTAAATAAAGACTATCTAACTCAAGGCGTGGCAATCAAGGCAGGCGAAGTCGTGCTGTTAGAAAACGTGCGTTTTAATAACGGCGAGAAGAAAAACGACACAGCGTTGGCGCAAAAATATGCGGATTTGTGCGATGTGTTTGTCATGGATGCTTTTGGCACGGCGCACCGCGCGCAAGCGTCAACCGAAGGCGTAACTCAAGCCATGCGTCAAGCGGGCAAAGTCGCTTGCGCTGGACCTTTATTGGCCGCTGAGCTTGATGCCTTAAGTATTGCGCTTGAAACGCCAGCCCAACCGATGCTGGCAATCGTTGGTGGCTCAAAAGTCTCGACCAAGCTTGAAGTACTGCATAGCTTAGCTGAAGTCTGCTCGCAAATTATCGTTGGCGGCGGTATTGCCAATACTTTTTTGGCAGCGCAAGGTCATAGCGTTGGAGCATCATTATATGAGGCGGAACTGGTCGATACCGCTCGTGATATTATGAGTAAGACTGAGATTTTATTGCCAGAGTATGTGGTCGTGGCCGATAAAAATGAGATTGATTTTGCGGACTTTAACGGCTCATTACAAAAAGCGGCGGCGACTATCAAGTCGGTCGATACCGTCGGCGATAATGACATGATTTTAGACATCGCGCCAGAGAGTGCCGAGCAATTAGCGGCTGCTATCATCAAGGCAAAAACCATTTTATGGAATGGACCGGTCGGCGTATTTGAAGTCGATGCTTTTGGACAAGGTACGCAAATTGTGGCAAACGCGGTTAAAGACAGCCAAGGGTTCTCGATTGCGGGCGGCGGTGACACGTTAGCGGCAATTGATAAATATCAAGTGGCTGATGAGGTCAGCTATATGTCAACGGGCGGCGGCGCGTTCTTAGAATTTGTAGAAGGTAAAGTATTACCTGCGGTTGCCGCCTTACAAATCACCGAGTAATCGTTCTATCGTCATTTATCAATTAAGTAACATTAGACGTACAACTTATTATGAGCATCTGGGGTAGGCTATAAAAATAATAAAGTGACCACCGTGTTTGGTTTTATTGCTGATTGGCCTGTCTATATGAGAGCTGCAGGATAAAAGTGAGCGTGAAAGGTCACAGCTTATTATTAAGTAGTAATTATTTGTTTCCATACTGAAAATTATGATTGCATGCCCAATTTGTACTCTATAAAATAGCGAAAATCATGTATTTGGCATGCTTTATTTACGAGAGGTTTATTATGTTAAAACGTCATTTGTTACTTGCTAGTGTCCTTGCTGGTACCTTTGCAATTACTGCATGTAGCCAAGAAACACAAGATAAAACGGAAGCTGCTGCTGAGTCTGCGGGTGATGATGCTGCTGCTAACACAGAAGTTGCTACTGCTGAAACCGAAGCCGCTGCTGCTGACGCTGAAGTTGCTGCCCAAAACGCCGGCGCAGAAGTTGCCGAAGGCGCTGAAACAGCTGGTGCTGCTGCGACTGACGCGATAGAAAATACTGGTGAAGCAGTTGTAGTTGGCGCAAATGAAGCCGTTTCCGCTACTGCTGGCGTGGTTGCTGATGGTGCCTCTGCTGTTGAAGAGAAAGCCAGTGAAAACGCAGTAGAAGCAGAACAACAGTACTAATTGATTGCTAAGCAGTTATGATTCATTCAAGTTATTTGATTTTAATAATTGACTTGCATGCATAGCGCTATAATCAATAGCGGTCTTATAAGCCTCGAAATACTAAAAAGCTTTGGTGATGACCAAGGCTTTTTGCGTTTTATGCATTGCTAAAAGTAAAGTATGCAATAGCATCATTCATCAATTAAACCAAAGCTGTAACCTCAATACAATCGGTATGCTCAATAAAACCGCAAGCTTAATCGAGCTTAATAATGTGAGCCTAATAAATAGTCGCTCAACCGCTACGAAGCGTGGGCAAAATTTGCTATAATCTGCGCGTGATAATTGCTAGTAAAAATCCTGCATTTTCCCAACTGTTCTATAGTGCTGCTTGTCGATTTACCTACCTTGCAGCGAGGATGGAACACTTGTAATCACCTAATAGTTATAAGTATTTATTTTAAAATCTAATCAGAGAGCGTTTTATGGCCTTAATATCTTTACGTCAACTTTTGGATCATGCCGCTGAGCACAGCTATGGTGTCCCTGCCTTTAACGTCAATAACTTAGAGCAGATGCGTGCCATTATGATGGCGGCCGACGCTTGTGATTCACCTGTCATCGTGCAAGCCAGTGCTGGCGCGCGTAGTTATGCAGGGTCAGCATTTTTACGTCATCTGATTATTGCTGCGATTGAAGAATGGCCGCATATTCCGGTGGTGATGCATCAAGACCATGGCATGTCACCTGCTATTTGCCAGCGCTCAATTCAGCTTGGTTTCTCATCGGTGATGATGGACGGCTCGCTCGGTGAAGACGGTAAAACGCCAATGGATTATGATTATAATGCCAGCGTGACCCGCGAAGTGGTCAAGATGGCCCACGCGTGCGGCGTTTCTGTCGAAGGTGAAATTGGTTGCTTAGGTAGTCTTGAGACTGGCATGGCAGGCGAAGAAGACGGCTCAGGTGCAGAAGGCGTATTGGATCACGAGCAGCTATTGACCAGCGCTGATGAAGCCGAGCAGTTTGTCAAAGACACCAATGTCGATGCGCTAGCGATTGCTATTGGCACCAGTCATGGCGCGTATAAATTTACCCGTCCACCGACAGGCGACATCTTATCGATTGAGCGCGTCAAAGAGATTCATGCGCGTATCCCGAATACCCATTTGGTCATGCATGGTTCGTCGTCAGTACCGCAAGAATGGCTAAAAGTTATTAATGAAAACGGCGGTGATATCGGTGAAACCTATGGTGTACCGGTTGAGCAAATCGTTGAAGCGATTAAGCACGGCGTCCGCAAAGTCAATATTGATACCGATTTACGTTTGGCATCAACGGGCGCGATCCGTAAATTCTTGGCAGAAAACCCTAGCGAATTTGATCCACGTAAATATTTCAAAGCCTCTATGGTTGCGATGTCAGATATCTGTACCAATCGTTTTGAAGCCTTTGGCTCAGCGGGTCAGGCGCATAAAATTCGTCCTATCAGCCTTGAAGGTATGGTCGATTTTTATAAATAAGCGTGGTTAGCAAAGCATGCTCATTGAGCCATAACAGCCGCTTATTTTTAGCGCAAATGCTATAAGCAGTTTTTATATTAAATCTTATAAAAGGTGGTGGATTAATGATTGGATTGATTACGGGGCAGGTGCAATATTTGATGGCGCCGACTGCCTGTGTCATGACTGCCTCTGGCGTAGGCTACGATATAGAGCTGCCGCTGCCGTCATTTTGCCAGTTGCGTCTCAAAGAGCAGGCGAGTATTTGGACGCATTTTCACGTGCGTGAAGATGCGCAGCTGCTTTTTGGTTTTATCGATCGTAAAGAGCGCGATGTTTTTCGCCAATTGATTAAAATCAATGGCGTTGGGGCAAAAATGGCGTTGGCGATGCTGTCTGCGATGTCAGCGGCTGAGCTAAAAATGCACGTCGAGCAAGAGTCTGAGACGGCATTGACGCGTATTCCCGGTATCGGTAAAAAGACCGCACAGCGTTTATTGATTGAGTTAAAAGATAAGCTGAAAAATATCGAGGTTGATAATAGCAGTTTAGAATTTGCGCTTCAGCCTGCGCCTATGTCTGTTGAAGGCAGTATCATCGCTGAGGTCGAGGGCGCGTTGATTAGCTTGGGTTATAAAGAACGAGAAGCGCAGCAAGCTATTAAAGCGGCGAAAAGTAATGGTGATACCTTTGCCGATACGCAAAGCTTGTTAAAAGCCACTCTGCAACAGCTCTCTGGCTTTTAATTATTTAAACTATAAGTAATTATGTTAAATTTTAAACAGATAAGCGACATTGATTGTCGCTTATTTTCGTTTTGGGCTGTGTTTTATAGACTACCTGCTTTATGATGTTTTGCATGACTTATGCGCAGCGTTTGGTTATGCTGTTTATGATTTAGTCCTTTAAAAATAATGATTTTAATAAAATGATAAAACCTATGATGCAAGATCGTTTGATTAATCCGTTAGAAGGGGCAGGTGATGCGCCTGACTCTAATATTCGACCGGCATTATTGGCTGAATATATCGGTCAGCCGGTGGTGCGTGAGCAAATGGAAGTGTTTATTGGCGCGGCACGTGGTCGCGACGAGGCATTAGATCATACCTTGATTTTTGGTCCGCCGGGGCTTGGTAAAACCACACTTGCTAATATTATTGCCCGTGAAATGGGTGGCAATCTGCGTTCTACCTCAGGGCCTGTACTTGAGCGTGCTGGTGATTTGGCCGCCATGCTGACCAATTTAGAAGCGGGCGATGTGCTCTTTATCGATGAGATTCATCGTCTAAGTCCGGTCATTGAAGAAATTCTTTATCCAGCAATGGAAGATTTTCAGCTTGATATTATGATTGGCGAAGGTCCAGCGGCACGTTCTATCAAGCTTGATTTACCGCCGTTTACTTTGGTGGCAGCAACCACACGCGCAGGGCTGCTGACTTCGCCATTGCGAGATCGTTTTGGCATCGTGCAGCGCTTAGAGTTTTATAATATCGCTGATCTGACAACGATTGTTAGCCGTGCGGCGCGTTTGATGCGGGTACCGATGAGCGAAGATGGCGCAGTAGAGATTGCGCGCCGTTCGCGCGGAACGCCAAGGATTGCCAATCGGCTATTACGCCGTGTGCGTGATTATGCGCAAGTCAGAGGAGATGGCAGTATCAATGGCGCGATAGCGGGTAGTGCGCTTGATATGCTCGCCGTAGATAGGCGTGGTCTTGATCATTTGGACAGACGCTATATAGAGATATTACACGA
The DNA here is from genome assembly GCF_014836505.1 of Psychrobacter communis. Lineage (NCBI taxonomy): Bacteria > Pseudomonadati > Pseudomonadota > Gammaproteobacteria > Moraxellales > Moraxellaceae > Psychrobacter > Psychrobacter communis. Next base: position 18,312 of record NZ_JACSQR010000029.1, on the reverse strand, counting down.
GCGTTTTGATGGGGGGCCAGCTGGCGTTGAAGCGATAGCAGCAGCGATGGCCGAAGATCGCGGTACGCTTGAGGATGTGATTGAACCATATTTAATACAACAAGGTTATGTGCTGCGTACGGCGCGTGGTCGGGTATTGACGCAGATGGCGATTGACCAGATGTTGTAGGATAGTCAGTTCGAAACGCACGAAGCGTGTCTTTAATAGCGTGGTGCGGGTACCAATTGTCCTCGCTTGCTTTGTGCTGTGCACGCTAGAGGCTTCAAAAAATTGATACCTGCAGTCACGTATTTACTTCAAAATGAATGAACTATATTAAAACTATAAAAGCGTTTACCTTTAATCACACAATTAAAGGTAAACGCTTTTTCATACTGCAGTTTTTTTAAAATTAAGCTTTAGGTAAAGCTTCAGGCCATATCTTCCCTGGATTTAAAATGTTTTTAGGGTCAAGGGCAGATTTAATCGCTTGCATCAGCACTAGGGCATTACCATGCTCTTGCTCCATATATTTTTGTTTGCCTTGCCCAATACCGTGCTCGCCGGTACAGGTACCATCCATCTCAATCGCACGCGAGGCAAGGCGGCTGATAATACCGTCAGCGGTAGCGACTTCTTCAGGGTTGTTGGTATCGACCAATAATAAAACATGAAAATTACCATCACCGACGTGACCGACGATAGGTCCAATCATGCCTGACGCTTCGATATCTTTTGCCGTAGCGCTGACGCATTCTGCTAAGCGTGAAATGGGCACGCAGGCATCAGTTGATAAAGCGCTTGCCTCAGGTCGTAGGGCAGAGCTGGCGTGATAGGCGTTATGGCGTGCTTGCCACAGACGTTTGCGCTCGGCTTCGTTGGTATCCCAAGCAAAATCTGTACCGCCGAACTCTTCGATGATATCGGTAAAGATTTGCGCTTGCTCGGCGACGCTGGCTTCTGTGCCATGGAATTCTACAAATAGCGTAGGCGTTTCTGTTAAATTTAAATTGGCATATTGGTTACAAGCTTTGATTTGCATCGCGTCGAGCAGCTCGATACGGGCAATTGGCAAGCACATTTGAATCGTCAACATCACCGCCTGACAGGCATCCTCAATCGTTGGGAAATGACAAATACCACTACCAATACACTCACTAATACCAAATAGTTTAAGCGTAACCTCGGTGACGATACCAAGAGTCCCTTCTGAGCCTATCATTAAGCGCGTCAAGTCATAACCAGCGGCAGATTTTTTGGCACGTGTGCCGGTGCGCACAATGTCTCCGCTGGCGGTCACCAATTCAAGGGCAAGTACCACATCTTTCATGGTGCCATAACGGACGGCATTGGTGCCTGAAGCACGGGTCGCGACCATGCCGCCGATACTGGCATTGGCACCGGGGTCTATCGGAAAAAACAAGCCAGTATCGCGTAAATAATGATTGAGCTGCTCACGTGTGACCCCAGGTTGTACGGTAACGGTCAGGTCTTCATTGTTAACCTGTAATATCGCATCCATGGCATGCATATCGATACATAAACCGCCATAGGGAGCGTTCAATTGGCCCTCTAAAGATGAGCCAATACCAAAGGCAATGACTGGCATCTGATACTGATTGCAAATCTCAACCGCTGCAGAGACTTCGTGTTTATCCTGCACGGTCAATACCGCGTCGGGTGGCTGGTTAGCAAGCCAGGTCATGGTATGACCATGCTGTTCACGTACGGTGGTATTGGTGCTAAGTTGTTTGCCAAAGCGTGTTTGCAAAGCGGCAATAGCGTCACTATGGTCTGATTTAATTAAATCATGAGATTTGGAAGGCGATATAGATGATATGGTCGACATAGGTAAATTCTCCATATAAGACGTATATTTACTGGGTAAACGACATGCTAAATAAGATAAAAAGTTAAGCTCTAATGCATTTTAATTGTCGTTAAAGGGCAATTAAAATGCATTAGAGCTTATTCAAGTGAGATATTTTGATAGTAATTAACGGATATTTTTTCGTTAAAAATTAATAACCTAAGCTAAAACCCGCCAAATAACGACGATAATGGCTAATAGATAAAAGATAGGCGCAAACCAACCGACTTGGGTGGCGATAGCAATAAATACTGCAAAACCTGATAGCGCTAACCAATCGCGGCGACGGTCGTTTAGCATATCGGCGCGAATTTGCTGGATTTCTCGTAGCTGACTGTCTTGGCGCGAGCCTTGTGAAGCAAGACTTTGTAGACCTTGGTCTAGCAGCTTAGGAATATCCGTCGTGGATAATAAAATCTCTGGCAACTGCTGACGCAGATGTTGTAAGTTACGCATCGGATCGAGCTGCTCTTTAATCCAGCCACTTAAAATGGGCTTAGCAAGTGACCAAATATCCAGCTCAGGATATAAATCACGACCAAGTCCCTCGACATGCACCAAGGTTTTAAGTAGCAGCATCAATTGCGGCGGGATACTCATATGATGGCGACGGGCGATATCTAAAATCTGCATCAACACACCAGCAAAGTCGATATCATTAATGGATTTTTGTAGCATCGGACCGACAGTGCGTTTCATATCACGCATGAGTGCATGCTTATCGGTATTGGGCGGTATCCAGCCAGCTCTACTGACGATATCAACCATCGCCGTAAAGTTATTATTCATTACCGCCAACAGCATGCGCGCGACGATAAGCTGGTCGTCTTTTGATAGCGTACCCATAATGGCACAATCAAGCCCGATATAGCGTGGCTCATGACCCAAATTGACCGCTGTCATATCTGTCGTGAGTATTTTAACCGGCGGCGTTTCTACAAAGACATTACCCGGATGCATATCGGCATGAAAAAAGTTATCGCGAAATACTTGGGTAAAAAATATCGTTAAGCCTTTTTCTGCTAGTGTCGCACGGTCATAACCAAGCTTATCAAACACCTCAACTTGTGAGATAGGAACGCCTTGAATACGCTCCATGACCATGACGTTTTTGGCAGCGTCATAGACTTCAGGCACATACATCAGTGCTGAACCTAAGAAGTTATTGCGCATCTGCGTGGTATTGTCCGCTTCCAAGGTTAAATCTAATTCATTAAGCATCACTTGGCGATAGTCTTCGACAATATCAACAATGTGAATCGCGCGCGCCGCTTCGATACGCGCCGATGCCCAATTAGCAAGCTCACGTAATAGTTCAAAGTCAGCAACGATAGTGGTGCGAATATCAGGGCGAACCACTTTCACTACTACCTCACGGCCATCATGCAAAGCGGCCGTATGTACTTGAGCGATAGAAGCCGCTGCTAATGGTTTAACATCAAAGCGGGCAAATAGCGTAGCGATAGATTGACCCAAACCATATCTGGTATCTTGGATCTGGGCAATAGCAACGTCAGAGTCGAAAGGCTTGACCTTGTCTTGCAACTGCACCAATTGCTCGATAATCTCAGGCGGCACCAAATCGCGGCGCGTCGAGAGCAGTTGTCCCAGTTTTAAAAACAGCGTACCCATATCCTCAAGCGCATACTTGATGGCATTGGGCTGATGTTTTTTACCCCAAGCTGCCGGATGCAAGCGAATTAAACGCGCTAACGGTTGTAGCTGCGGCGCTTCTTCGACAGACAAATGGGTATCAATGCGATAAGCGGCGGCAATACGCCAAAGTTCAAGCAAGCGGGCGCGATGGGATAGTAGCATGAGATAGGGTTACTCTAAAAAGTCGAAAATAGGGCAGAGTCTATGCCTATGTGTGATGAACGTTTAGACAGTCATAGACTCTATTTATTATTATCTATGATTGGTTAAACGTGCTTGCTCATCTTTGATAGCGGCAAGCTTGGCTTCTTCACGTTCGATATCCGCACGCAGTTTTAATAACTGCTGCTTTAGATCATTGACTTCGGCGGCTTCCATCGGGTCAGGAGTAACATTACCCGCTACGTCATTGGCCCAGTCGCTGACATCGTTAAAGGCGCGTTTGGCACTATGACGCCAGCTGCCTTTTAGCTGCGAGATAAGCAGGTGTAATTGGCTGGCCATCGGTTTCCCAATAAACGGCTCAAGCTGGCCGGCAACATCAGGGTCAAATCCTGCAACCAGCTGCTTAAGTTGCATCAGCACTTTGTAATCACCAGCAATCGGTAAGTTGCCTTCTGTGCCGCGCATAAGATTCAGCAGCTGCGCAGGATTATCAACGGTAATGGTGCAATCTGGTCGACTATGGCCAAGTCGCGAACGCTCTAGGCTGGCCTGTTGGCGCTCATTCATACTGCCGCTTGGTTCAAACACGCCTTCTGTCATGACGGGCTCAAAGCGCAAACGATCTTCGGTAAATAAAACGTCTAGATTAATCTCGGGCATGCCCATATTAAGACGCAGCACTTTGCCCGCAAGCGGCGCTAGCCCAGCTTTGGTAATCTCATCGCTGGCAATGGCGATATTAATCAGCTTTTCGGCACCTGCCAAAAGTAAGACAGTCAGCATAAGGCCCTCACATGTTTGGTTGAGCGCCATAAGCGCGGCGCATATTTCAATATTGGCTGTTATAACGATGTAAACGCCTGCTCAACGACAGACGTTTTTGTATCATAAAAAGCGTGTTTATCTAAGCAGCTTTTAAAAAGCGCTGAAGCTATTCTTTTCTAAACCTGTGCTTTTTTAAAACTATGATTTTTTAAAACTAGGCTTTAAAACCGCGATGCACCGCAACGATACCAGCGGTCAAGTTATGATAATCACAATTCTCAAAGCCTGCTTGCTGCATCATCTGCTTAAGTGTTTGCTGATCAGGGTGCATACGAATTGATTCTGCTAAGTATTGATAGCTCTCAGAGTCATTGGCAACCAACTTACCCATAATCGGCAACGCCGTAAATGAATACAAATCATAAGCTTTAGATAATGGCTCAAACACAGGTTTTGAGAATTCTAAAATCAATAAACGACCGCCTGGCTTGAGGACGCGATACATAGATTTTAGCGCTGCATCCTTGTCTGTGACGTTACGCAGACCAAAACTGATAGTCACCAAATCAAAGCTTTCATCATCAAATGGCGCCAAAGTTTCAGCGTTTGCTAAGACGAAATCAACGTTATTACAGCCGGCATTGATGAGGCGTTCGCGGCCAACTTCTAGCATCGCTGCATTGATATCTGATAATACCACATGGCCGTTGCGACCCACTTCACGGCTAAATACTTTGGCCAAATCACCCGTACCGCCAGCGATATCGAGCACCTGCTGGCCGGCGCGTACGCCCGACAGGCTAATCGCATAACGTTTCCACAGGCGATGAATACCAAACGACATTAAGTCATTCATAATGTCGTATTTTTTGGCAACTGAGGTAAAAACATCGGCAACGCGCGCTTGTTTTTCTGCTTTATTGACCGTTTTATAGCCGAAATGTGTTTGCTCATTACCATCGGTATCAGGCGTATGGGGATTATTGATGTCATCACGTTGGTTAAAAAGCGTTTGCTTGGCCATTTGTGCGTGCGCAGCAGTAGGATTGGCGCTGTTATTTATGGTATTTGGCATAGTCGTTTGTTGACCTTGTGGGGTTCCGGTTGGTAAGTCGTGCACTTGGGTAAAGTCATTATTATTGCTGCTATCGGCTGCAGCATTGGCATTCAGCGTCGTACTAGCGCTTTGGTTTTGACGCGCTTTTACTTGCGCGGTGATGCTTTGATTATGAGCAATACTATCTTTAACCAATTTATCTTGCAGATGACCATGAGAAGTAGGTTTATCAGTATGGGTTTGATCGGCTTGGCTAGGGTTGTTATTTGAGTTATCAGTCATACGATTATCCTATTATTTGTTTTTATGATGGCGTATTTAAGCGTTGTTTGCATAGGGTTTAAACACCGATTGCATACGGTTTAAACCCTATTTAAGCACTATAGCGGTCAGTTAGCCACGGGCATTATTGACCCTATCATACACCAAACGCTACTGCCTTACCGCCATTATTGGTGTCATGAACTTCGTCAATAATCTCAAGCTCGCGCTCACAAAACGGTTCAATAAAGCTGCTGACACTTTTTAGCGGTTTCATCGCTTTAAAGCCTGAATCGATAAAGTCGTAAAGCGGCTGGAAGTTATGGCGATAAGCCGTGCCTTTTGCGAGACCAAAGGCTTTTTTGAGCATAAATGAATTCAAATCTTTATCGGTACGGTAGCAGACCTCTTTTAGATTGTTAATCTGCACGCGGCGCTCATTGGCCTCATCGACTGCGCGGTAAGCGGCAAGCATATTTTCTTCATTGACTGCTAAATCTTGCGCAACCAACCACTCGGCCAAATGTAAATCCAGCTCAATGGCCAAGATAGACGCTTGAATGCCCATGCTGCCCGCTTCTAAAGAAGCTTCTTTAGCAAGGCGTTCAAGTTTTTTGGCTTTGGGGAGAATACGATCTAACTGCTCTGCCAATACTTTAAATTCATCACCACCGTATAGCTGGGTTAAAAAATACTCTGCCATCGGTTTGTTTTTTGGTTGTTCAAACAGCGCGCTATGGGTATGCTTAATACGTGCCTGTTGCCATGCTTGCACTTCTTTGAGCTTGGTATTTAAGGCAGCATCTTTATGGTGTGGCAGCGCCCAAAAACGGTTTAAGTGCTGTTGTAAATTGGCTAACGCAGACATGGCAGGTAATCCTATAAAAAGTAAAAATGGCAATAAAATTGCTAATAAAAGAGTGGAAATGATACTAAATTCTTATCTTTGTGGGCAGCTATTAAAGCATGCGCGCAAGATTTTGTTCACCTTAAAAGAAAATACCACAGAATACAAATGCCAAACTGTTACATAGCAGGGTTATTTACTGGTTTTACGCAATGCTATGATTCACTATATAAATAAGACAGCTTATAAAAACTACAAATAAGAGATGTATAAAAATTATCTAACAATAAAGCGAGTATGGACATGAGCAAAAAAAATAAATCGACTGAAAGCCAAGCGCCAGAAGCGATAAGTGACCAGTTTAGTAAGCAAGTCGTTGAGCAGCGTTTGACGCCCAATCCGTTAAATATCTTTGCTATGGACAAAGATACATTGCGCTTGGCGTTAGTCACCGCCCAGTTTGCCCTGCGCGCCACGCGGCAGCAAACACCGCCGACTACTAATAAACCAACTGGGCTTTTGGTGCTGGTCAACGGCATGGAGCAAGCGGGCAAGGGCACCGCAGTCACCCAGCTGCGGCAATGGGTTGACCCGCGCTTACTCAAGGTTGAGGCGACTATCGGAGATTGTCCCTTAGAGCATCAGCCGATTTGGCAAGCGCATACCAAAGCGCTGCCACGTCATGGCGATGTGATGGTGTATTTTGGCAACTGGTATGCCGACTTACTCTATAACGTCATGCGCATGGCGACCCTAGATGATGACGATAAGGTGAAAAAAATTGAAGATAAGAATAATAAGACGCTGAAAAATAACGCCTTGCCTATTGGCCAATGGCAAGACTATCTAAAGCAAGAACTCACCAAACTACAAGCCTTTGAACAAGACCTTGCTGCTAACCAAACCAAACTGCTTAAATGCTGGTTTCATGTCGATATCGAAACCTTGAAGGCGCGGCTCAACGATGATGAAGCTGATCCAGAGTTTTTATATCAAATCGATTGGAAAAGTAAACAGGTCGTCAATACTTTTAATAAGGTAGCAACCGCGCTATTACGCCAGCAGAATGACTGGATTATTATCAATGGCGATGATAAATCAGAGGCTGCCACCCATTTTTGTCATGAAGTATTGCAGGCGATGCAAACCGCGCTCGAAAGGAGTAAAGCAGAAAGTCAGAATATAAAAGAAGCAGCAAGATTCGAGCCTGTAGCAGTCCCTAAAACTTTGATAAATATTGACGATACCGAGATAGAGAAATCTGACTATCATAAAGCGCTTGCTGATAAGCAAGCACACCTTGCCAAATTGCTACGGGCGCGTCAGGGTCGGCATGTGGTGTTTGCCTTTGAAGGAATGGACGCGGCTGGCAAAGGCGGCGCGATCAAAAGACTGGTTGCGCCACTCGATCCGCGCGAATATCAGATCTATAATATTGGCGCACCGATGTTATATGAATTGCAGCATCCTTATTTATGGCGTTTTTGGACCAAGCTGCCCAATGAGCAAATCGATCGTATCAGCCGTATCGCCATCTTTGACCGTACGTGGTATGGGCGCGTATTGGTCGAACGTATCGAAGGCTTTGCGACTGACGCAGAATGGCAGCGCGCTTATGACGAAATCAATCGTTTTGAAGCAGATTTGGTCGCTGCTGGCACGATAGTTATCAAATATTGGCTCGCTATTGATAAAGGGGAGCAACTCAAACGCTTTGAGGCGCGCGAAGAGACGCCGCATAAACAGTTTAAACTGACCGATGATGATTGGCGTAATCGTGATAAATGGGTGGATTATGTGCAATCGGCAGCTGATATGTTGGCACGTACCAATACCAAGGATGCACCTTGGGCAATCATCGCGACTAATGAAAAGCGTCAAGCGCGCCTAGAGGTATTAGACCACGCTATTAAACAGCTATCCGCGGCATTGTCTATCACTGCTGATACTAAATAAATGGATGATAAGTGATGGCTCGTATTGAATAGTAATAGTGATAAAGGCTTTATACGAGTTTAAAAGTTAATATTATTTTTTATTTGAAGTCTTAGGAAAAATTAACAACATTTTTCTACTAAATAGGCGGCTTTTTTGAGTGATATATTCAAAGTTACAAATCTCGCAATATCATCATGCAATCTGTGTCTATATTTAATATAATAGGCGCGTAATAACTTCTGCCTGCTCACAAAATAGCTGCACAGTCAGAGACGGTATTTATCCTATAAATATTTTAATTATTAACAACAGATTTTTTATAACCAACGCTATCACTATAAAACCTAAGCCGCAAGCTGCTGTAATCGGACGATTTGGCAAGACTACTTGCGGCTTTATGGCATTTTGTGGCTTAGGTTTTTCGCTGATAGGTGGGCAAGCTTGCGCGTAAATATTTACAAGCACGCAGAGCTATCAGGACAATATAGAGCGCAGTAGATAGTAACTTTTTATAACCCTATTTTCAAATTCGTACATTCAAAACAGTATTTCGAGAAACATATTCAAAACAGTATGACAAAACCACGTTGCGGACACGCTATCATGATGTTGGGTGGTAAAAACGACACCATCAATAGCGCCGCAATGACATCAATCACCTATAATTTCAATCAGCTTACGCAGGACGTATCAACGTATGGGTATTAGCAGCAGTTCTACAGGACCAACCAAAGCAGTCGGTTCTATGAGAATCAATCTATTTTTTGCCATTTTACTGATTGCGATGACCGCTTACTTTTTATGGTGGGGTCTAGATTACACCATGCATCAGCAGACGACGCTATTTATCGTAGCGACGGCTTTTGGTGTCTTTATGGCATTTAATATCGGCGGTAACGACGTCGCCAACTCCTTCGGTACTTCAGTGGGCGCAGGGACATTGACGATTCCGCAAGCTTTGGGTATCGCCGCGATATTTGAAGTGTCGGGCGCGGTGCTGGCGGGCGGTGAAGTTACCGATACCATCCGCAGCGGCATCGTTGACTTAGATGGTTTATCGGTTTCGCCCAATCAGTTTATTTATGTCATGCTCTCAGCGCTTATCGCGGCGGCATTTTGGCTGTTGTTTGCCACCAAAAAAGGTCTGCCTGTTTCGACCACCCATGCCATTATTGGCGGCGTCGTTGGTAGCTCTATTGTACTCGGTATCTCTTTAGGTGGTACCGACATGGCACTATCGACCGTCGATTGGGGTACGATTGGAACAATTGCTATCTCTTGGGTCATCTCACCCGTGTTAGGCGGCGTATTTTCTTACCTTTTATATGGTCAAATTAAGAAAAAAATCATTGAATATAATGATCGAACCGAAGCGCATATTGCGACGCTAAAAGACGATAAAAAAACTGTCAAGCAAAACCATAAAGAGTATCTAGAAAGTCTAACCGAGTCAGAGCAATTGGCGTATACCTCAGCGATGCTGCGCGATCAAGAAATCTATAAAGATGATGATTGTGACATCGAGGATTTAGAAACCGATTATTACAAACAGCTTTATAAGATTGAGCACGAACGTAGCAACCTTGATACCCTAAAAGCCCTTAAACAATGGGTACCGCTCATCGCTGGCGCAGGCGGCGCGGTCATGACTTCGTTGGTGGTGTTCAAAGGCCTAAAAAACGTCAACAGTAACATGACGACGATTCAAGGCTTTTTTATCATGGGTATGATAGCGGCGCTGGTGTGGCTTGCAACCTTTATTTATACCAAAAGTATCCGCGGCAAGCATAAAGAAGATTTGACCAAAGCGACGTTTATTATGTTTAGCTGGATGCAGGTCTTTACCGCGTCCGCCTTTGCTTTTAGTCATGGTTCAAACGATATTGCCAACGCCGTTGGTCCTTTTGCGGCAATTATGGACGTTATCCGTACCAATAGCATAGCGACCGAGGCTGCCGTGCCGCCTGCGGTGATGTTGACCTTTGGTGTGGCGCTTATCGTTGGCCTTTGGTTTATCGGTAAAGAAGTTATTCAAACCGTCGGTACTAATCTAGCAAAAATGCATCCAGCTTCAGGCTTTTCAGCGGAATTGGCTGCGGCTGCCGTCGTCATGGGCGCATCGACCATGGGTCTGCCCGTATCCAGTACGCATACGCTGGTTGGTGCAGTACTTGGCATCGGTATCGTTAATCGTGATACCAATTGGGCGCTGATGAAGCCTATCGGTTTGGCATGGGTAATTACCCTGCCTGCGGCGGCTTCGATGTCGGCTATCAGCTATCTGTTATTAAGTAATATTTTTTAAATAAAAGTTCTATTGTTTTTTATTATAGTGTTTTATTAAAGAATAAAAAACGCTTATCGGCAGCTGCTGATAAGCGTTTTTTTATACAAGTTTGAATGATTACTCGGTACCAAACTGCTTACGTTTTTTGGCAAAGAAGCGGTCCAATCTATCCATGGCATCTTCTAAATCATGCAGATTGGGCAAAAACACCAAGCGGAAGTGGTCAGGTGCATCCCAATTAAAACCGGTCCCTTGTACCATTAAGACGTTTTCTTCTATCAATAAATCCATCATAAACTGCATATCGTCTTTGATAGGATAAACCTCAGGGTCCATCTTTGGAAAGCAATAAAACGCCCCTTGCGGCATGGTGCAAGAAATACCTTTTATTGCGTTAAGACGTGAAACGGCCAGTTCGCGCTGCTTTGATAGCCGTCCTGATTTTGAAGTGAGCTCTTTCATACTTTGATAGCCGCCCATTGCCGTTTGAATGGCATATTGGCCTTGAACGTTTGAGCACAAACGCATAGACGCCAACATGTCTAAGCCTTCGATAAAGTCGGCAGCGTGGTCTTTTTTACCCGAAACCATCATCCAGCCCGCGCGGAAACCAGCGATACGGTGCGACTTTGATAAGCCGTTATAAGACAATACCAGCACGTCATCGGTCAAGGTGCTCATCGGCGTATGCACCATATCATCATAAAGAATACGGTCATAAATCTCATCGGCCATGATGATTAAATCATGCTCTTTTGCGACTTCGATAATTTGCAATAACACCTCATCACTATACAGCGCGCCCGTTGGGTTATTGGGGTTGATCACCACAATGCCTTTGGTTTTGGGCGTAATTTTAGACTTAATATCTTCGATATCTGGATGCCAATTGTCGTCTTCATTACAGCGATAATGTACCGCTGTACCGCCTGCTAAATTGGCCGCTGCTGTCCAAAGCGGATAGTCGGGCATTGGCACAAGCACCTCATCGCCATCGTTCATGAGTGCTTGCATGGTCATCACAATCAGCTCAGAGACACCATTACCCAAATATACATCGCGCACATCGACAGCTGATAGCAGACCTTTTGATTGATAATATTGCAAGACCGCTTTACGTGCCGCAAAAATCCCTTGCGAGTCCGAGTATCCTGTCGCTTCTGGCAGGTTCATCGCCACATCACGCAAAATCTCATGCGGTGCTTCAAGGCCAAATGGCGCAGGGTTGCCAATATTGAGTTTTAAAATGCGCTTACCTTCAGCTTCCATTTTATTGGCTGTTTGCAAAAGCGGACCGCGAATATCGTAGCAAACGTTTTGTAATTTATCGGATTTTTTAATTGGATTCATAGAGTGACCACTTATCGGGTTGGGTTGTAAATTTGCGGTAGAAGTAGGGGATACGCTTTGCTGCCTAGGCGTTTCGTTTTTATTATGATTATTGGTTTTATTATAAGAATTGATAGGTTGATTTGAATTAGCAACGCTATCCATGTCGTTTTGCAAATCGCCACGTAATAAATAGCCTTCACTACAGCCTAAGATACGCGCTAGGGTCGGCAGCTTCGATGACACGATGCCATTGGTGCCGCGCTCCCAATTAGAAATCGCACCACGACTCACCTTGGCACCTGCTGCCGTCATCGCCTGCGCCAATTGCTCGGCGGTCATGCCTTTATCGCGGCGCAGTTGTACCAGTCGTTCGGCTTGCGTACTTTGAGGAGCTTGGGAAAATTCGCTATCAGCCATTGTTGTTTAAGCCTTTTATTAAAGATAATCTATTCCTAATGCAAGATATTATTGCATACACTTTATTAATGCAAGCCTAAAGACAGAATTTTTATAAAGTTGATATTTTATGCAAGAATAACTTGCAATCTATCGTGATTTTTCAGCAATGAAAAAATGAGCCAAATGCTCGTTTAATAAAATTACAACTTTACTGATTGAGGCGGCAGCGTAATTTGCTATATTTTACTTCTCTATCTCTAATGTTATTTCTTTAAACCTGAAACTTTACACTGCTAGATTGAGGACTTTTATAGTCACTACCTTGAATAGTCAGACAATCAGCAGCAGATAAAGCCTAGCGTTTTTATAAAAACGTACGATAAATTGATCACTAACTGACACATCGCAAATGAGATAACCAATCATTTAATAAGGATAAAAGATGCAAGACAATCAATTAAGCAAAGAAGAAATCAGCCAATTGACCGACGCAGATTGGAAAGCGCGTTTAAGTGCCGACGAGTATCACGTCATGCGCGAGAAGGGCACAGAGCGTCCATTTACTGGCGTTTATAACGACGTCAATGATAAAGGTATCTACCGCTGTAAAGGCTGCGGTGCCAGCTTGTTTGAGTCGGACAATAAGTTTGACGCCGGTTGCGGCTGGCCAAGCTTCGATCAGAGTATCGATAATAGCGCTATCGATGAGCACGAAGACAATTCACTTGGCATGCGCCGTACCGAAGTGACGTGTAGCAATTGCGGCGCGCATTTGGGACACGTATTCCCTGATGGCCCACGTGAGACCACTGGTATGCGCTACTGTATCAACTCAGTGTCTATCGATTTGGATAAAGCTGAGTAATAAGTATTAATATAATCAATATTTTAGCCAAAGTTGGCGTGATAAAAGGGAAGTACGCGGTGCTTCCTTTTTTCTTATCAGTACGCACGTTAATAGTAAAAATAATAAAACAATCAATTTAAGGATGAATCATGAGCACTATTTACGATTTTACTGCTGAGCGTATGGACGGCACCTCGCAAGCCTTTGCTGATTATAAAGGCAAAGTATTATTAATCGTCAATACCGCCAGTAAATGCGGCTTTACGCCTCAGTTTGAAGGCCTAGAGGCGCTGTATCAACAATATCAAGAGCAAGGATTGGTGGTGATTGGCTTTCCTTGTAATCAGTTTGGCGCGCAAGATCCCGGTACTAACGAGGAGATTGGTGCGTTTTGCCAAAAGAATTACGGCGTTAGCTTTCCAATGATGGCAAAAATTGATGTCAATGGTAAAGATGCGCATCCGATTTTTGATTGGCTTAAAGACCAAAAAGGCGGGCTGCTGACAGATGGTATCAAATGGAATTTTACTAAGTTTTTAATTGGCTCCGATGGACAAGTAATTGACCGTTATGCGCCAACCACCAAGCCTGATGCCTTAAAAGCAGATATCGAACAAGCATTGGCGGCCAAATAAATAATAAGCTAGAGAAATTATTGGTTTTATATAAAATATAAAGCCAATAAAAACATAGGTTTGCATAAATTGCCGCTAAATTAGGAAAAAATACGCAAGAAAAAGGCAAATAGGGTTTGACAGCCATGTGTAAATCTATATAATACACACCCACAGAGCGAGGCTTTAGTTAGTTCTCTTCTGTTGAAAGTTATTTAAAGGGTGACAGCTTTGAATGTTAAAACTTTCAGGAAATCCTATTTAAAGGATTTCCCTTGCGAAGCTAAAATTGCAGTGCAATTTTTTAACGCTTCTCAGGGTGATTAGCTCAGTTGGTAGAGCGTCTGCCTTACACGCAGAATGTCGGCGGTTCGAATCCGTCATCACCCACCACTCATTTAGCGAGTGGGTCTTTTAGAAGACGAAATGCTAAAGACGACCTAAGCAGCGGTAGTTCAGTTGGTTAGAATACCGGCCTGTCACGCCGGGGGTCGCGGGTTCGAGTCCCGTCCGCTGCGCCATATTTAAAACAAATTTAGACTTTCCAGTCTAAGCAAGTTTCGCCTCAGACATTAGATTGTTTGAGGTTTTTTTGTGTCTGAAACTCTTCTTAAAGCCTTTATCCGTAAGGGTTGGTTATCCTGTCTTTATCAACCGCTAAGAAGCAGTTTACTCTTCAATAATGTATTCTCTATAAGTCTACCTGTATGCACTCTGCCTTTTAAAAATCGGTGACCAAGTGCTCGGTGACCAAACGGTGACCATTTTGTGACCAAGATTATTAAAAGTCGGGACTGAAAACCACCCTGTTTAACAGCGCTTATACGTTAGTCTGTTTTTTAAGAGTTGGAACAGCAATCGGCACCTTATAGAATTTAGTAAACTCCTTAATCGATGTGCCAGTGGTTAAACTGTCAGGTAGATTATCGCACTTATCTTGATCAGTGTAGATAACAACGCAACTAACAACACTTGAAGATTGGTCCTCTATCGTATGGTAGCCTAGCTTATCTAATATACCCACATCTCTTGCATAACCGCTTATCTGTCTAATATCCTCAATAATATAGCTTATACGATTATCTTTTTGATAAGCAGGCCTATATTTCGCATCTATGATAAGTGGCTCTATTTCATCAATAAGTAAATAGTCGGGATTCCCATAGCTACCTTTCGCTTGAAAAAGTATCTTATCTCCATATTTATCTTTAAGAAGTCCTAATATGTATAGCTCAAAGAGCTTTGACATATCAATCCAGAACGGTGGTACTGATATTTTTTCAACGCTACTATTGTCGATCTCACTGATATGATAACCAAAGCGCTTAAGAATGATCTTAGAGAGTTTTAAGGCTTCCTGATACTCTTTATAAAAGGAGTTACGCTTGACTGCCTTAAGCTCATGTAAATTGACTTCATCACTAACTCTCTCGAAAGCAGGTGTGCAATAGTCTATTAAACACTTCATTGATCCAAGATATTCTGGGTATTGAGATAAATAACGTCTAACAAAGCTTAGCGTATGCTTTAAAACTCTATTCTCAATGCTATCAAAGCCAAACTCTTCATAACTACAAAAGGTATTCGTAACTCTATTTCGAACTATATTCTTTTTGATATTTTGAGCAATTAATACCTTACCTTTAACTCTGCTATTAAGATTACGCTCGACTTTATAATAGGATTGTTTCAATCCCTTCTTTACCAGACTTTTTAGAATTTGAAGAAACTGCATGATCAGTAGTGGCGTTAATAAGTCCATCTGCTGATCAATTTCGATAAAAGGTTCATTTAGCTTAATATGGTATAAGTCTTTGGTATTCTTAGCAATGTCACCGTGCGTAAGACATGATTGAAGCATTCCAAGATAATCAACTTCTTGGACACCATCATTAATCTTTGGCGCTACATAAATGGCTTGTTGATTCTTAACAAGCCAGTCTGCGCCTATAAAATATGACGTTTTAAGCGAAAGACTTTCTCTGCCATCAATAACCTGAATGCAGAGCCCATTTTTCTCATTGTCTTGAAAAAATATATCTGAAACCTCTATACCTTCACAAGCAAAGTCTATCTGATTGTGTTCGCGTATAGTTTCTAAGTGGTTTAATTTTATTAGCTTAGACATCTAGTTTTTCGACTATCTCTTTAGCGCTATCTAATAAAATTCCATCCTTGATATACTCATAAAGAATGGGCTTAATCTCATATTCAATCTTTTGTTTAAGCTCAATTTCAAGCTCTTTCTCAGTCATATCTTCATCGTCAGACAATATAAAATAGCTATGACCTATTTGAACATCATTAGCATCAAAATCTGATGATAGATAGGAATTATCGTTGTCGAATAATCTAGCCACATCATCAAAAAGTTCTTTAGCTCTTTTGTGTATGACTACACTTGCATTGGGCAATACGTCATAAAATGCAAAACGTCTACGAATAGCGTAGTCAATATGACCTACCGAGCGATCAGCTGTATTCATTGTGCCTATGATATATAGATTTTTAGGAAGTTTGATATCTCGTGTACCTTCATATTCGTACATGGACTGTACGAATTCACTGCGGTATTCAAGAGCATAAATAAGCTCACCTAGAACAGATGGTAGATTGGCGCGGTTTATCTCGTCAATTATAAGAACGTATTTGCCATTAGGGTTCTCAATAGCTTTTTTTGCAAACTTGGCGAGAATCTTATTCTCAACTTCATAGCTGATATTGCCAGCATCATTAGTCTTGGCTACAATTCCTCGTACAAAGTCTTCATAAGTATAAGCCGGATGAAATTGAATGATTTCGTATTTACCTTGCGCTTGAATCTCATTCGACTGGGTTAAATTTTTTCCTGATTTTAAATCAAAATTATTCCAAATAGTGGCTGCAAACTCATGTTTTGTTATCTTACTATTGAGCTGGCTCTTTTTTGCTAAATAAATCTGTGTTAATCTTCTGTTTTGGTCAATCAAGCTTAAACTATCATCATAACTATCAAACAGCATTAAAGCATTTTCAATAGCTTCTTCACTATTAATTGGAAAGTATTCATCAGGATAATAGCTCTGTAAAACTTTGAGTACGAAGCTATTGCCAAAACGTTCAAATGCTTGCTTTGTATTCCCATTGTTCACTAAGTCATATAGAGTTTTAGCAACCATATTCATTGCTAACTCATCGTCCTCTACATCTTTAACAAATCCATGCTTACTATACTCATCCTTAAGTTTGCTCCAATATATTTTGTATGAACGTGAGGTGCCTGGAAAATAGTACCCTAGATCTTCTAACCCTCTCTCTATCCACCAACAAAAAGAGTCATTATTTCCAGTTCCTATCGAATAATTCTCTAAGGTAAGCTCTTTTAGTCTTTCTTTAGGAAACTTTTCATAAAATGCTGAAAGCATCAGTTCAAGATTTTCGCGCTCTAACTTGGCATCTTTACTTTCGGTATCGAAATTTATGATGAGATTATCAATAATCTGCTCAGATTTACCTTTATTTTCTGACTCAGTTAAACTATTCGCAACCATTTTAGCCAGTCGGGTCTTTCCTGTGCCTGGCGGACCCTGTAAAATTACTTGGTGCTTATATTTTAGGAGTTCAGATACTTTGTTTATTTGATTTTCACTCATAAATTTCTCATACCATTTTTTAATATTTTGTGTGGTTTTAGCTGTCTTACTATCACATATATTCAAAGTACCAAGCCAAGCTACCTCGTAATTATATTCATCTTTATACCAATCTAGAACCTTAACCTTGCGTCTGCGCTTGAACCAATCAAGATCTGTTACTTCTTCTGTGTATTCATATTTGCCTGTTACCTCAGTCAAAGCTATTAGATCTTTGCCTCTCCTAACAGCAACAATGTCGCCAATTTTCATTGTGTTTTTGAAGTTACTTTGTTGGGGTTGCGACTTTCTATTCTCTTCCCAAACACCCATACCAATATAGCCAGTATCTCGTAATACTTCTCTTTCTCGTGCCCATTCTGACCTTTCGTTCTCTTGGTGTAATTGCATATGCCAAAAATTCATTCTATTGCCTTATTATTATCAGTTAGCTGAACGTTTCAGTCTATTTATAGATTTAATGACTACGATATGGTTTTTATAAAATAATGTTGGGCATAGTAGCATTCATATGCGTATTTCAATAAGTATTCTTGAAAAATTTATTCTCTTTAGATTTATCGACATTTTTCAGTTATATTAAGCTAACCCCAGTTCGGGATAAGCCACATTGTAACTTATTGATACTATTTACAATGTGGCTACCTGTCCCTGCTGAGGCA